>NZ_CAXRDQ010000029.1:0-35179 GCF_964229365.1 Abyssibacter sp.
GTATGCCGCCCGCGTTGTTCGATGGACAGCCGGTGCCCTATCTGGTCGCCAAGGCCTGGCTTCACGAGCGTGGCGGGTTGTGGTTTCGGCATACCGGCCTGCACCGGATGAAGCCCGAGAACTGGTCCGCTGCTGCTCAGCCGGAATCCGTGCTGCCGGCAGGCGCAACCACCGGCCGGCGAGACCAGAACCACACCAGCCCGAGCCCGGTAACCAGATGCGGAACGCCCCAGAACGCGGTGAGCAAGATCGTTACCGCCTGATCAGGAAACGTGTTGAACAGGATGATCAGACCCAGGCCGGTGTTCTGAACGCCCACTTCCATCGTGACCGCGCGAAAATCCGCGGCAGACAGGCGCGCCGCATAGGCCGCCGCGGCGCCCAGGCATAGCGCCGCGAGATTGTGCGCCGCAGCGAGTGGCACGATGCGACCGGCATGGTCGCGAAACACCTCGGCATTGGTGACAAAGGCGATCCCCACGAAGAGCAGCAGAATCGCAAATGCGCCGAGGCGCATCGGCCGCTCCAGGGTTTTCGCCAGGGTAGGCCGCAGATGGGCTGTTGCCATACCCAGCACCAGCGGCGCTGCGAGCACCCACAGCAGCAGCTCCAGCATCGGCATTCCATCCAGCGCAAGGGCTTGCACCAGCGGACGGGTGTTCGGATTTAGCGCGACGTAGAACGCGAAATTCAGGGGCGTGACGACGGTGGCCGCCAGACTGGATGCGGCCGTCATGCTCACCGAAGTGGCCACATTACCGCGGCCCAGCCACGTGAGGATGTTGGAAAAATTGCCACCGGGACAGCAGGCCACGAGCAGCATGCCCAGGGCGAGTTCGGCGGGAATATCGCCGGCCCACACGGCCAGACAGGTGAACGCCGGCAGCAGGACAAACTGGGCCAGCAAGCCGATGGCGGGCGCGACCGGGCTGCGAAGAATCCGCGCAAAATCACGCGGCCTCAGCGACAGCGCTGCACCGTACATCATCACGGCGATGATGACGTTGAGCGCAAGCAGGCTTCTGGGATCGAACTGCATGGGGGCGGCCGAGGTGCCGACAACGGGTGTGGCGCAAGCTTGCAGCAATCGTCCGGTAGCGGCCAGCCACGGTAAAGCCAGATCGCCGCCCCGGTCCTGATTACCAACACGGCCGCCTCGGGTAGGCTGCCGACCCACACCACCACGCTGCCGCCACCGGAGCCGCTCCACCCCATGACGCTAGCCCAGACCTTCGCCGAGACGCTTCCCGACGCTTTTTTCCTCGACCCCGAGCAGCCGTCCCGACTGGAGGCGTATCTGCACGCACAGGGCTGGGTCGCGCCGGCGCGAACCATCGTCGCGCTGAGCAAAGCGGGGGAGGGCAACATGAATCTGACACTCCGCGTGGAACTGGATGACGGCACGCGCCATGTCGTCAAGCAATCCCGTCCCTGGGCAGAAAAATTTCCGTCGGTGCCTGCGCCGGCTGATCGCGCAGACATCGAGGCATTGTTCTACCGGCAGACGGCCTCACTGGACGCGATCGCGCAATGCTCCCCGCGGCTACTGGCGCATGACCCGGTCTCGCATCTGCTATTGCTGGAAGACCTGGGCCCGGCGGGCGACCTGTCCACGCTTTATGCCGGCGATCGGGTCATCGCCATCAGCACGCTCACGGATCTGGCGGATTACCTGACCGCACTGCACGGGCATTTTCATCGCGATCGCTGCGACTTCTACATCGAGAACGCGACGATGCGTGCGCTGAACGCAGAGCACATTTTTCGGTTCCCATTCGACCCGAACAATGGCTTTGACCTGGATGCGATCACACCGGGGCTGGCGCAGCTTGGGGCGCAATGCGTGCTGGATGAATCGCTGATGGCGGCGATTCGGGCGCTGGACGCCCGGTACCGGGCGAACGGTGACACCCTGCTGCATGGCGACTTCTTTCCGGGCAGTTTTCTGACTTCGGGCAGCGGCGTGAAGGTGATCGATACGGAATTCTGCTTTTTCGGGGAGGCTGAGTTCGACCTCGGCGTGTTGCAGGCGCATTTGCTGCTGGCACAACAGCCCGACGAGGTGATCGACTCGCTGTTCAGGCGCTATCAGGGCGCGGAACGCTTTTCCCGCTCGCTGTGCGATCAGTACGCCGGCGTGGAGTTGCTGCGGCGATTGCTGGGCCTGGCGCAGCTTCCGCTGACCCTCGACCTCGAGCAAAAACGGGCCCTGGTGGAGCAGGCACGTCTGATGCTGCTGCGCGGTTAGCGACCCGCCTCGGACGGTGGCCGGTCGACCGTCACAGCGTAGTTCTCGATCGCCATGGTCCAGTCGTACGGCAGATACGCCAGTTTGGGCTTTGTCGCCGCCGGAAGCAGTCCATAGCGTCGCAGAATGCTGCGCTTGGCGGTGGCGCTGCCGCCGAAATCCGCCGAAAACCAGCGCATGAGCGCCGGCACACGCACCACGTTGGCAGCGCGGTCGTACTCGACTGCGTTGCCCAGATAAAAACGCGAGTTTGCGTCTAGCTGCTCATCCAGTCGTTCGGCCTGATACGCCATCACCGGCGGACAACTCAACGCCCCGCAGTTCAGCGCGAAATGCAGGCGGTAGTCGACCGATTCCACCGCGAAGCGGCGGATGAAAGCGCGGCGCCACCACAGCATCCGCACATGGCCCAGCGTATAAATCGTCGCGCCGCGGCGCAGCACGCCGTGTTCGATATCCTCCAGGCTGACGTGGTCGCCGGCGATGTGAATCTGCTCGGCGCCAAAATAGGCAGACCGGTTATCCAGGTAAGGGCCGGGGTCGGCTTTGAGAAAATACTGCGTATACCCGTTGTAAACGTTGATCCAGAACGCCAGCTGGCGGGTTTGCGTATCGAGCTGCGCGTCGAGTGATGCCGGCTCCAGCGCGGCAAACCGGGCGAGGTGAGCCTCCACCGGGAGGTCGTGGATCACGCGGTCGACAAAATTGGCCGACAAGGCCACGGGATGCAGGCTGTCCAACATCGCCTGATCGGCCGTGGCGGTCCGCGGCAGCGGCGATGGCTGGTGGCTGATCACCGGTGGCGCCGGAGCCGGATCGATGGGCACGCTGCTGCAGCCGGCAAACAGGCCCAGGCCGACCAGTGTGGCGGCCACGCGGGGGTATCGGTTGGATGGCCGGATCATGACGACGCCTGTCCGAGCAGGTGATACATGAGCTTGTCCTTGTAGCGAGGAGATGCGGCGTACGCAAAGTCGACGCGGTAGGGCGATTCGAACGCGTAGGACGCTTCCAGGTACTGCTTCTGCGGATCCTTGCGCCAGCGCCGGGCATCGTTGTCGCGCAGGTTGATCTGTACGGGAATGTCGCGGTGGTAGTCGAAACATTCCGGGTACAGGACGTGGCCGATGGTGCAGGCATCGAACGGGATAAACCCATCCAGCCGCAAGCCCAGACGCCACGCGACATGCCACATGCGAAGCCGGCGCGCGACCCAGCGATCGCCCGGCCGGCCATTGCGGGCGATGCGGAGGATGTCCCGGCGATCCAGCCACACGCTCGAAGCCGCCTCGAATCCGGACAGCGTGATCGGTATGCCCGCATCCAGCACCCGCAGAAACGAGCGCGGGTCGTTGTCAAAGTTTGCGTCCGGCAGACCGACCCGGCTGCTGCCGGCGTTAAAGCGGGTACCGGCGCTGCGCCCGGCACAGAACACGATTTCGTCGATGTTGCCGGCCTGCTCGGGATAGAACGTCAGCAGATTCGCCAGATTAGTGGCCGCGCCGATGGCCACAATGGTCAGGCGCTCTCGTTGCAGTGCCTCGGCCAGGCGGTCCACCGCTTCCGTGCAGTGCCCATAGCTGGCAAAGATATTGTCGGTGCCCTTGTAGACCGGGATCTCATAGCGCGCGTAGTGGCCCAGCAGGCGGCGGGTGACGCGCGCGCCGTTGTCCACCCGCCGGTTCAGGCTGATGCCGCGAATTCGAACGGCTGGCGAGTCCAGCGCCATCATCAATGCCAGCCCATCGTCGACATCCTCGGGAAACCGGTTGAACACGATGTCGGTGTCGATCCAGATCGCCTTGCCTGTTGGGGTTTCCGTGGCTCGGGCGGCCCCGGCGGGTTCACGGACCAGTGAGCGACGTGATTCGGTCATGTCAGAAACGGTAACCGAGTTCGGCGGCGAACCGGCGCGGGGGGTACACGCCGACGGAATGGGCGCCGACCAATGCGATGTCGGCGGCTTCCCTGCGGACGGTTTCATCGGTGAGGTTGCGTCCGATCAAGCGCAACGTCAGCCGGCCGCTGCCATCTGAAAGCCCCACAAACGCGTTGTAGCGCAGGTAGCCGGGCTGGCTGTCGATGGGGTCGAGATCGACGTTCAGAAACTGATGGCTTGCGCCTTCGGCGACCACACCCAGGGCGAAGGGCAGGTGCATCCAGGGCAAGGCACCGATGAAGCCCAGTTGCAGGCTGCCGGAATACTCCGGTGCGCGTTGGAGCACGCGGCCGCTCAAGTCCTGGCCGCCTTCGTCGTTCGGGTCATCGCTGCCTTCATCGGACCCCGCCTGGGCCGGTGCATTGGTGTAGCGGTCGTACTTGGCGTCGAGGTAGCCCAGTTGCGCGCCCGCCATCAAACCGAAACCACTTTGCCAGCGCAGGTCCAGTTCGATGCCCTGGGTATGCGCCTCGGCTGCATTGCCGACGAAAAACTCCGTGCCGTCCAGCGCGGCGATCTGCAGGTTGTCAAAGTCGGTTCGGAACAGGCCCAGCGATCCGCTGAATCCATGCCAGGACGCAAGTCGCAGCCCGGCCTCGTAGGTCAGGGATCGCTCCTCATCAAACTCCGCCCGCTCCGGCACGGCCGCCAGGTTGTTGAAGCCGCCGGATTTGAAGCCGCGCGCGGCGGTGATGTAACTGCTCAATCGGTCCGTCCAATCGGTGAGCAGCGACAGCCTGGGCGAAAAGTCCGTTTCGGAGCGTTCCGCCTGAAGATCATATTCCTCCTCTCCGAGCGCCGCGCCGAGCAGCGGGCCGGTGGTGCCGTCAAACGTGATGCTTTGATCGCCCGACTTGGTCTCTCGCGTGACCCGTCCATCAAGGCGCAGGGTCCAGGTATCGCTCAACGGCCAGCGTAGCGAGCCGAAGCCGGAGAGGGTGCGTTGCGATTGTATGAGTTGGTGAATGCTGCGGCCGGCACCCAGCTGAGCGCCGCCTGGTCCGGCCAGCAGTTCTCCAAGGCGCCCGAACAGCGTCGAGCCCAGTTCGCTGCCGCTGCTGCCATCGAGCAGGTCGGCGAGCAGGTCGTCGACGCCGTTGGCAAAGGCGGCGATGTCCACACGCAGATCGAGATCCGCCTGAAAGTAGTACAGGCCGGCGCTGAGTTCCGACCAGCCCAGATCTTTGTCCAGCCGGAGTTCCACGCTGCGTTGGCGATACGTTTCGTTGGAGGGCAGCGTGAGAAACGGCACGGGACTGATGTCCAGATCCAGGTCGGCGGTGGTGTCCTGACCGGAGGCCGCCGCGATCAGCCGCAGGAGACCGAAGTCCAGATCCCAGTCTGCGTGCAGGAACAGGTCTTCGCCTTCCAGCAGGCCGCCGGCCGGCGCGTGGTCGGTATGGGTGCGGTTGTCGGTGATGTCCGTGCTGGTTGCGGGATCGAAGCGGCGGTACAGCGCGAGTAGCTGGTCGCTGGCCTGGCTGAGTTCGAAGCTGTCGCCGTTTTGCTCGATCCGGGCCGCCTGCACAGTGATTTCGTAGGATTGTCGGGCGCCGGGCGTCCACAGCAGCTTGGCGCGGCCGGCCTGACCGGGGCGGGCGAGGTCGTCGCGTTGTTGTGTGGTGTTGTACAGATAGCCGTCTTCGTCCGTTTTTGCGACGGCAATGCGCGCGGCCACCGTGTCGCTGAGCGCAGCGGACAATGCGGCTCGGCCACGCCATTGATCATCGGAACCGGTGAGAGCTTCGGCATAGCCTTCGGTGTAGCGGGTGACCGGGGCGGTTTGCACGTTAACTGCGCCTGCTACCGTGTTTTTGCCCAGCACGGCGCCTTGCGGCCCGCGCAACACTTCAACCTGTGACACATCCAGAAAGTCGAACAAGGCCACCTGAGGCCGGCCCAGAAATACGCCGTCGACGAAAAACCCCACCGACTGTTCGGCGCTGCGAACACTGCCGGTTCCCAGACCGCGGATAAACAGGAAGCTGTTGGTGGGCGTCAGCGCGAGCTGGGCATTGGGCAGGCGGTCGGACAGCGTTTCGACATCGGTGATATCGGTTTCTCGCAGCTCGATGTCGGGCGTGATCGTCACCGAGATCGGCGTCTCCGAGAGCGTATCGCCGGTTTTCGAGGCGGTGACGACCAGTTCTTCCAGTGCCAGTGGCGTGGTGGTGTCGTCGCGGTCAGCATCGGTGCTATCCAGCGGTGGCACGGGGATGGTTGCCAGTGCCTCCGGCGCTTTGTTGCGGCTGTCGTCCTGCGCCCAAGCGGCGCCGCAGACAAGCCCGCCGATGACGGCCAGGGCGAGCCAGGCCGCGCCACAAAACATGCGTCGGCGCGCACCGCCATGGCTGCGAGACTCGGCGGTGCCGTACATGGTCTGACTCCCTGGGTCTTGCTGGGCTGGGGCCGCGTTGCGCCACCCTGGCCGGTGTTGGTCTCGCCGCGACTGGGCGGCCCTGTTGATTCAGACCGTCGTGATGATGGTTCTTTGCCGGCCTGCCTCAAGCATTCGGGACGAACGCGCCGGACGGATGCACCGCCTGCCGCGCGGCTTAGATCACACCATAGGCCGCCATCGCGTCGGCAACCTTGATGAATCCGGCGATATTGGCGCCTTTGACGTAGTTGATCTGTCCACCCTCGACCTGGCCGTGTTCGGCGCATTGCTCGTGAATGCCGTGCATGATGGTGCGCAGGCGCTCGATCAGTTCTTCCTTGCTCCAGGACAGGCGCATGGAGTTCTGGGTCATCTCCAGGCCAGAGACGGCCACGCCACCGGCGTTCGCCGCCTTGCTGGGGCCGTAGAGTATGCCGGCGTCCAGGAAGACGTGAACCGCATCCAGTGTGGACGGCATGTTGGCACCCTCCGACACGGCGATACAGCCGTTCGCGACCAGGGATTTGGCCTCCTCGCCGTTCAGCTCGTTCTGCGTGGCACAGGGCAGGGCGAGTTCGGCGGGCACGCCCCAGGGGCGGGCGCCTTCGTGATACTCGGCGCCAAATTCGTCGGCGTATTCCTTGATGCGACCACGCCGCTTGTCCTTCAGCTCCTTCACCCAGTCGATCTTCTCGCGGGTGAAGCCCGTCTTGTCGTAGACAAAGCCACTGGAGTCGCTGAGGGTGATGACCTTGGCGCCCAGGTCCACCAGCTTTTCCGCTGCGTGAGTCGCGACGTTGCCGGAGCCCGAGATGACGGCACGCTTGCCTTCTAGCCCCTGGTCCTGGGTTCGCAGCATGTTCTCCAGCAAGTAGACCGCCCCGTAGCCCGTGGCTTCGGTGCGGATCAGACTGCCGCCGAAGGCCAGACCCTTGCCCGTAATGGTGCCGGTGAACTCGTTGGCGATGCGCTTGTATTGTCCGAACAGGTAGCTGACCTCGCGGGCGCCCACACCGATATCGCCGGCCGGTACATCGGTGTACGGCCCGATATGTCGGAACAATTCAGTCATGAACGCCTGGCAGAAGCGCATGATCTCGTGCTCGCTCTTGCCCTTGGGATTGAAGTCAGAGCCGCCCTTGGCACCACCCATGGGCAGGCCGGTCAGGCTGTTTTTGAATGTTTGTTCAAACGCCAGAAACTTCAGAATCGAGCGGTTGACGCTCTTGTGGAAGCGCAACCCGCCCTTGTATGGGCCGATGGCGTTGTTGTGCTGGACGCGAAACCCGCGGTTAGTGCGGACGTTGCCCTCATCGTCCTGCCAGCACACGCGGAAACTGATGATCCGATCCGGTTCGGTGAGCCGTTCGAGAATCTGCAGTTGGTGATACTTCGGATTGGCCTGGATGAACGGGATCAGGTCGGCCGCGACTTCCTCGACTGCCTGGTGAAATTCTCTCTCGCCTGGATTGCGCCGCTTGAGTCCCGTCATGAAACGCTGAAGATCGGTAGCCATCGTCTCTCCTTTCTCCCCATGGAAGTCTGTCTGGTCCGATGCGTTCGAGCTTACCCTGTCGAATTGGGCGCAGGTGCCAACCCTGTCATCAATTGGGAGCGGGATTAGTAGACGTCGCGCCGATAGCGGTGCTCCTCGGTCACGGCGTTCAGCTGACCTTCGCCGAGGATGCGGGTCAATGCTGCGTGCACACCCTGAGACATGCCGGCCTGGCTGCCGCAGACCATGATGCAGGCACCATCGTCGATCCAGCGCCGGACGTCGTCGGCGGCCTGCTCCAGCTGATCCTGAACATAGCCCGAAGGCTCACCGCCGCGGGAGAAACAGAGATCCAGGCGGCGTAGATATCCGGCAGCCTTCCAGGCATCCAGTTCGGCGCCGAACCAGCGATCAGCGGTTGGCGAGCGTTCACCGTAGACCAGCCAGTTTCGGTGCTGTCCACGCTCGATGCGTGCCTTGAGCAGCGCGCGCAGACCTGCGATGCCGGTGCCGTTGCCGATGAGCAGCAGTGGCTGATTGGTTTCGGGGAGGTGGAAGCCAGGGTTGTTCCGCAGCCGTAGTTGGGTTTTGTCGCCGGGGCGCGCATCTCGCGTCAGCCAGGCAGAGCCCGGACCCAGGGCTCCGTCCGGATCGAACATCTGCCGGACCACCAGTTCGATCGCGCCATCTGACGGCATCGAGGCGATGGAGTAGCTGCGCCAGGGTAGGGGCTCGAGCCGGGTCGCGGCGGCGGCGGGCGTCAATGGTTGGCGCAGGGCTGCTAGCGGTTCCAGCCTGCGATCGGCCAGTCGCTGGCGCCAGGCGGGTGTGTCCTGCTCGTTCGCCACAATGCCCGCCTGTGCCATCCAGGCGTCGATGATCGTGCGTCCGTTGCAAGGGCGCAGGTCCACCAGATCACCCGCCGCCCAATTCGGTAGCTCGCCCTCGGGCCGCAGGCGGACGAGACAGGCGAGGTTGCCAGGGCTGTCAGGGTTCAGCGGAATCACCGATTCGATCCGCCAGGTGGTTCCGTGGTCTGTCTGCACCGCCTGGGCGTCGGCGCCCAGCCGCTGCAACGTCGCGCGCCAGGCTGCCAGGGCCGCCGGATCACCGTTGTCCATTTCGATGGGCGCATGCAGGGCACGTGCATCCTGCGCCGCCAACCAACGGTCCACGATGTGGCCGAACGCGCAGTAGCGGTCGTAGCGGCGATCGCCCAGGGCCAGCACGCCGGAGCGAAGGCCGTGCAGAGCGAGCGTTTCGGATAGCAGGCCGGTGACGAAACCACGGGCCGGGTCTGGAGCGTCGCCATCGCCCGTGGTGCTGACGATGAACAACGCAGTCGAGGCATGGCGTAGCTGAGCGGCCGTGACAGCCTCCAGCGAGACGCAGGCACAGTCCAATGCCGCGGCGGACTGCCGCGCGATCGCTTCGGCCGCCCCGGTCTGGCTGGCGTAGCAGACCAGCCGCTCAGGCGATGACCCAGACGGCGCCATGCGCGGTTTCGATCGCTTCAGCAGCCATGCGCTGATCGCGATATAGCCCGTGATGACCAGCATGCCGAGCAATACACGATGCGGCGCAGGTGGCTGCGTTTCGCTTAGCTCCGGAGTCAGGGCCGCGAAACCGGCTGCGACCAGCGCCAGCGCAAGCCCCAGACCGATCTGCACCCAAGTGGTGGGGCGCATCAGTATCGGCTACTGCGGCAGTACCTCGAAGACCGCGACATAGCTGCCGGCGCGGATGGTGGCGGGTGCCTTGGCCTGATCATCGCTGTACTCCGCACCGACCCAGTAGCGGCCGGCCGCGGGCCAGGTGATGCGGATCTGGCCCTGGTCGTCGCTTTTGAGCGTGATCTCATCCTGGGTGTTGCGGTACCGCATGCCGGCAGGGATGACCTCCACCTCGGCGCCTGCCGCCGGCAGCCCGTCGATTAGGAGCTGAAACGCGGCGGTCTCGCCAGCGTACAAATCATTCGGGTGTGTCGTGGGCACCAGTTCCAGGCCCTTGCCGCTGGGCTTGAGGACCTCGCGGGTGGGCGCGCCGGCGGTGACGAAGGTTTCCACCCGTCGCGAAAACTGCCGCACTTCCAGGTTTTCCGCGGAGTTAGGCACGTTTTCGGCAAAGCCTTCGGCGCTGTACTGGCCGCCGCGCCGTGGCCAGCCACGCGGTTCGCCATCCTCTTCCCAGCGCGCGCTTAACCCGCCGCTGGCGGACTGGACGCGGTAGGTGCCTTCGCTCTCCAGATGCAGATCAAACACTGACCGGTACTTGCCGGTGGACGGGTTCTGCAGCGGTACGGGCTCGCCGGTCGGACCGATCGCCTCGATACGATCCAGCGCATAGGGGTGGTGGTCGGTGTAGAAGATGTCATTGGACACCGCGGCATCGAAGGTGACCCAGGGGTCATCTCCGGAGAGCAGCGTGGCGTCCGGCAGAATCCAGACGCGATGCGCCTGTGCCGCCAGCGGCAGGAGCAGGGCGAGGGTTAGCGTGAACAGTCGGTAGGTCATGGTGCGGGGTCCTTGGTGAGGCGGATCAGGGCAGAAGCTCCAAGCGGACGGAGCCGAGCTCGCGCTCGCCCTCGGCCTGGTCGGTCACAGTGGCGGTCGGTGGCCAGTCGAACGGCAGCTGCAGCACTTCGCGTCCACCCACCTCGCGGGCGGCTTCGACCACCAGCGTGTACCGGCCGGGCGGCAAGCCGGCGATCAAGCCACGGTCACCACGAAACTGCATGCTGTGGGTGCCGGGCGGGCGCGTCGCCGCGCTGACACCGTCCACCGGCATGTCCAGGCTGCGCCCGGCTCGGCGCCACCACTGGCGGAGGTCTTTCAGCCATTTTTCGCCTTCTTCGCCGTCCATGCGTACGTCGTACCAGACGGCAAGATTCGCGACGACCTCGCGGCGGTCGTTCTCGATCCAGGTCGCCACGTATGGGCGGTGGTACTCGGCAACATCCAGTTGCGGTAACTCCACGGTGGCTTTGAGGTCGGCCGCGGCGGCCACGGCGCAAAGGCTGCTGAGGATCAGGGCGTACAGGCAATGTTTCATGAGCGGTTGTCAGTGGATGAACAGCAGGGCGATGAGCAGTGGCAGTACCAACCCGAGACCGACCGTGGGCCAGGTCATTCGGCGGCGGTTGCCGTGCAGCAACAGCAGCACCACACCGGTGGCGGAAAACACGACACAGGCGGCGGCGAATACGTCGATAAACCAGCGCCACACGGCGCCGGTGTCGCGGCCCTTGTGCAGGTCGTTGAAATAGGCGATCCAGCCGCGGTTTGTCTGTTCGTACAGGGCCTCACCCGAGTGCAGATCGATGGCCAGCCAGCCATCTCCACCGGGGCGGGGGAGGTCGAGATAGATTTCGTCGGGGGTCCATTCGGCGTCGGTTGCCGGCAGGCGCAGATTCCACCGTGCTTCCAGTTCGCGGCGCACGGTCGCCGGAAGCGGACCGGCCTCGGTTTGAGTCGCCCGGCCCCGCAGCCCTTCGATGGTGGCGGGCCGTAGATCGGCTTGATGCGTGAGGGTATGCGGCGTGGCCTCGATCTGCCCCGCGTGGTTGAGCGTGATGCCGGTCACCGCGAACAGCAGCAGGCCCACGAGGCAGACAGCGGAACTCATCCAATGCCACTGAGTGACGTGATGCAGCCAGGCGCCGCGGCGGCGTTGGCGGGCTGCGGTGTCATCCAGCGGTTGGTGGATTGGATCGGGCATGGGTCTAGACGTCGGCCCAGCGCCGCAGCAGGTTGTGGTACACGCCGGTGAGTTGCACTACGGATGGTGCATCGGGGCGATCCACCGAGACCTGCTGAATCGCCTGATCCAGATCCCACAGCAGCTGGCGCTGGCCGTCGTCGCGCACCATGCTCTGGATCCAGAAGAATGACGCCACACGCTCGCCGCGCGTGACTTCGGTGACGTGATGCCGGCTGCTCGACGGATACAGCACCAAATGGCCGGCCGGCAGCTTCACCGAATGCGAGCCGAAGGTGTCTTCGACGACCAGCTCGCCGCCGTCGTAGCTGCCGGGGTCGGCAAAGAACAGCGTGGCGGACAGATCAGTGCGGATGCGGGTGCCCGAGGCGGCATGCTGGCGCACGGCGTTATCGATATGGGTGCCGAAACGCTCCCCGATGCCGTAGCCATTGAATAGCGGGGGGAACACATGCTGGGGCAGGGCTGCCGCGATGAAGCGGGTATTGGCGGACAGCGCCTGGAGGATGATGCCGCCTACCTCGCGCGCTGCGGCCGAGTCTTCGGGGAGTTGCCGATTGCGTTTCGCGCGCGCCGATTGGTGGCCCGAAGTCACATTCCCATCCACCCACTCGGCCGACGCCAGCCTGTTGCGGCAGTGGGTGAGGGTGGCGGTATCAAGAACGTCGGGAATGGTGATCAGCATGGTCAGTACAGGACGCGGCCCACCCGAAGGCAGGCCGCGCGTTGCGTGAAGGTCTGTTGAGGCGCCTAGAACGAAAAGTGCGTGGTCAGCAGCACCTGCCGCCCCGGACCCTTGGCTGCGTAGTGTGACGCATAGGCTTTGGTGTAGTAGACCTCGTCGGTGAGGTTTTGCACGTTGAGCTGCACTTCCACCGCGTCGAGAATCTCCCAGGCCGCCATGGCGTCGTAGCGCCAGTAAGCCGGAACTGTCTTCCGAGGGTCTGAGGTCACGCTGCCGAAGACTTCGCTGACGTAGTTGGCACCGCCGCCGATGGTGAGCCGTTCGGTCAGGTCGTAGTTGGTGAGCAGCGACACGCTATGCTCGGGCGTGTTGGTGAGCTGCTGGCCTTCGGCAGTGTCCTCGAAACCGCTGCGAACCAGTTCGGAGTCCAGGTAGGAGTAGCCGCCGAACAGGTGCCAGCGTTCGGTAATGCCGCCGGCGAAGCCGATCTCGGCGCCGGTCACCCGGGTTTCGCCAACCTGCTCGAAGACGCCTGCCGAGACCTCGATGCTGGCGTTTTCACGGGTGATGTCGAAGATCGCCGCAGTGACGCGCAGCCGCTCGTCGAACAAATCCCACTTGGTGCCCAGTTCGATGTTGACCGACTCCTCCGGATCAAGTTGGGTGTTGTCGCGCCGGCAACGCCGGGTGCAATCGGCAGGGGAGTCCGGCTGCGGGGTGTCCTCGTCGCCGGTGCCCAGGGTGGCTGGGGTGGTCTGCGTGCCGTAGGACACATAGATCGAGCCATTGGCAACCGGCTTGAACACCGCGCCCAGCTGATAATTGATGAACGTGTCGTCGGCGTAGGCATTGAGGGTTGGATCGGATGCGCTGGTTGCTTCGGTTTCATAGCGATCCCAGCGCAGTCCGGCGCTGACCTGCCAGTGGTCAGACAACTTGACCGTATCGAATGCATAGATCGCCGTGGCGTCAGTTTCGTAGACGGTCGGCGTGTTGCGCCGCGTCACCGTACCCATCCAGGCGTCAGCCGGCGTCGGGCTGGCGAGGCTGGTGCAATCGCCATTGGCGCGCAGCAGTTCGCCAAAGGTCATCCCGCTGGCCGGGTCGACTTCGGTGCTGGAACAGTCGGAGCCAAATGCCGAAGCGGCGCTGACGACGTTGTAGCCGTCCTGCTCCTTGTTCTCGCGGATGAATTCCAGGCCGATGTTGTAGCTGTGTTCGAACCGGCCGGCGACCGCCACGCCGCTGAGATCGGTCTGGTTGGCCAGGGTCTTGGTCTGGCTCCAGCGGTTCTTGCTGCTGCGGTAGACGAAGCCGTCCTCGACATTGCCACGGGAATCGTCGGGGTTGGTGACGACATAGGAGTTGGTGGATTTGCCCCAGCGGGTCAGATTGCGCAGCCGCAGGTTAGGGGTCAGTTCGTGGTGGACGATGGCGGTGGCGATGTCGGTTTCACCCTCGAGAAAGTCTCGGTTGAGCAGACCGTAGAAGTTCTCCTCGTCGATGCCCAGCGTTTCGGTCACCGGCTCACCGGAGGCGAGGTCGTAGGGGATGCTGTAGTCCGGAATGCCGCTCTCGCGCACGTTGTAGTAGTCCAGGGTCATGCGTGTCTGCGACCCCAGCCCGAATGCCAATGACGGCGATACGCCCACGGCGTCGGATTCCACCACGCTGTCGCGCCCGGGAACCCCCGCTTTCTCGCCCAGCACCCCGACGCGAAACGCCGCGGTGTCGGACACCATCCAGTTGCCATCGACCGTGGCACGCAACGTATCGGCGGTGCCGATGGTCACCGCGCCGCGCTGGAAATCCTCCCCGCCAGCGGTCTTGGAAACCAGATTGACGCTACCGCCGCCGCCGCCGCGTCCTGCGTAGACCGAATCGGTGCCCTTGAGTATCTCCACCGACTCGATATCGAACACGCGGCGGGTTTGCGAACCGATGTCACGCACGCCATCGACGAACAAGTTCGCGGTGGAATTGATGCCGCGTATCACCGGTCGGTCGGCGATGGGCTGGCCGCCTTCGCCCGCCAGGAAGGTGATGCCAGGGACTTGCCGCAGCGCGTCTTGCAGCGAGTCGGCGGCGGTGTCGCGGAGCAGATCCTCGCTGATCACGGTGAAGGATCTCGGCGTATCCAGCAACGGCGCGGTGAACTTCGGAGACTGCGCCGATTCTGCCTTGTAGCCGTCGACCTTCTTGCCCTCGATATCGACCGGGGAGAGGACCTGTACGTCGTCCGCCTCTGTAGGGGGCTGCTGGACGTCTTCACGGCTGACGGCGGGAACGGCGTAGGTCGTCAGAATGGCGGCGGCGATGGCCGTTCGGCGGAATGTCATGCGTGCTCCTTCGGATAAGAACCGGTCACGTCCATGTGCAGGAGCGGGCCGCCGTGGTCAGGCAGCCCGATTGCCGGTCGCGTGGGCTCGGATTATTTACTATCGCAGGAGCGAACGATAATGATTCGCAATTAGATAATCAATGCCGGATGGAGGGAACTACGAACCACGGTGGAACTTTGCAGGCCGCGCGCAGTGGTCAGACGCCGCGGCGGGCAGCGCAGACGACTGGGGTGGGACCGACTTCAGTCGTCGAACAGAATCGCTTCGATGGCGCGCCGGACAAGCTTGGCGTAGGCCTCGGTCCGGATGTCGATGCCCTGGACTGCTTTTGCAGCGAGTCCGGTGAACAGGGCGCTGATCAGCATCACCTTGGTATCGATTTCATCGTCGGATCGTCCACGAGCGCGCAGCGATACCCCCAGGCCGTCGCTTAGACGCTGGCGGGCCGAGGTGTCTGCCGCGTGGAGCACGCAGGAGATTTCATCGTTACGCGCGCTCTCCGCGATGAATTCCAGTTTGAGTGCGGAGTCGCCGCGGTTGGACGTCCGGTCCAAGCCTTTCGGAAGATCGTCCAGTAGAGCGTCGACGAAATCGCCCTGTGCATGAAAGTCATTGAGCACGTCATGCAGCTGCTCGCAGTTGCGCACAACCAGGGCAGCGATGATGGCTTCCTTGTTCTGGAAGTAGTGGTAGATGTGGCCCACGCTCATGCCCGCCGTCTTCGAAATCGTCGACATGCTGGCGGCATGAAACCCCTTCTTGCTGAAACACTCGGCTGCGGCATCGAGTATCTGGTCGCGCCGCGCGTCCGCCGGATCGACGTCGCAGCTTAGTTCTGCCCCACTCATGGATGGTCTGACTCCTCATTCGCTGTCACGAATGATGCGTTGGTGGTTGCCGACTGACCAGCCGGTCAATTAGAATGAACGTTCATTCTAGCACTCGGAACGGATCTGTCACCCCGATCCTCCGAGCTCGCGCGCTGCAAAGCCGCCAACTCATCAGGGCAACCGACATGTCGAATCAACGCAATACCCATGGAATGCGGGCAGTGATTCTTCCCCTGCTCGTGGCCACGTGTCTGGTGGCCTGCGAGGACAGCGTGGACGGTCAGGCGGCACCGCCACCACAAGAGGTCGGCGTGGTTCATCTGAAGACTCAGCCGGTGCCCGTGGTGGCGACGCTGCCGGGCCGTACGCGCGCTTACAAGGTGTCGCAGGTGCGTCCTCAGATCACCGGCATCATCCAGGAACGGCTATTCGAAGAGGGTGCGCAGGTCGACGCCGGGCAAGTGCTTTACACCATTGATGCCGCACCCTACGAAGCGGCTCACGCCAGCGCCTCTGCGTCGCTGGCACGCGCTGAGGCCACGCGCGATTCGGCGGCGGTTCTTGCCAAGCGTTATGCCGGTTTGGCAAAGATCGAAGCGGTGTCGCAGCAGGAGAACGACGATGCCCAGGTCGCGTTGAAAGAAGCTGAGGCGGCGGTGGCGGAAGCCAGGGCTGCGGTCACCTCGGCGCGCATCAATCTGGACTACACCCATATCGAAGCGCCCATCGCGGGCAAGGTGGCGACGTCCGAATTCACCCCTGGAGCACTGGTGACCCGAGATCAGGCGAGTCCGCTGACCACGGTGCGTCAGCTCGATCCGATTTATGTGGACATCACCCAGCCGAGCCGGGATTTGCTGGAACTGCGCCGGCGGTTTTCCGCGGCGGCAGATCCGGATCAGCGCACCGTTGATGTCGTGCTGCATCTGGAAGACGGCAGCGTCTACGACCACGCAGGGCGGCTGTCCTTCCGCGGTGTTGCGGTTGAGGAGAGCACTGGAACGGTGAAGCTGCGGGCGATTTTCCCGAATCCGGATCAGGTCTTGTTACCCGGCATGTATGTCAAGGCTGTGCTGGAACAAGCCGTCGACGACGAAGGCTTGTTGGTGCCGCAGCAGAGCATCACCCGTGATGCGCGTGGCCAGGCCAGTGCGTTGGTCGTGAAGGCAGACAACACGGTGGAGCGACGCGACGTCGTGACCGAGCGCGCGGTGCGCAACCACTGGGTCGTCACCTCGGGTCTGTCGGCCGGCGACCGCGTAATCGTCGATGGCCTGCAACGGGCGCGGCCGGGAGCCACGGTCAATCCGGTGCGGGTCGACGTCGAGCAAACCGCCATGGCGGTGGAGTAAACCGATGGCACGCTTCTTTATCGATCGTCCGATCTTCGCCTGGGTGATCGCCCTGGTCATCATGTTGGCGGGGGCGCTGGCGATCCGAACGCTGGCGATCGAGCAGTATCCGCAGATCGCTCCGCCGACGGTGGAGATCAACGCCAACTACCCAGGTGCTTCGGCCCAGACCATCGAGAATGCCGTCACCCAAGTGATCGAGCAGAACATGACCGGGCTGGACGGCTTGCTGTACATGGCTTCGAACAGCAGTTCTTTCGGCCGTGCGCAGATCACCTTGACCTTCGAGCCGGGTACCGATCCCGACATTGCCCAGGTTCAGGTGCAGAACAAATTGCAGCTTGCCACGCCATTACTGCCAGAGGCCGTGCAGCGGCAGGGCATCAGTGTCACCAAGTCCACGGGCGGATTCTTGATGGTCGCCGCGCTAATCAGCGAATCCGGCGAACACAGCTGGAACGAGCTGGCTGACTACATCGCGTCCAACATGCTGGAGCCGCTGAGCCGGGTGGATGGCGTCGGGCGTACGCAGTTGCTCGGCGCCCAGGCGGCGATGCGAATCTGGGTCGATCCGAACCTGATGACCAGCTACAACCTGGCTATCAGCGACATCACGGCCGCCATCGCATCACAGAACGCGCAGGTCTCGGTGGGCGAACTCGGGGGGCTGCCTGCCGTGCGCGGACAGCAGCTCAATGCGACCATCACGGCGCAAACGCGCCTGAGCACCGAGCAGGAGTTTCGCGACATCGTGTTACGCGTGTTGCCGGATGGATCGCTGCTCACGCTGGGCGACGTCGCACGGGTGGAACTCGGCTCCGAGTTGTACAGCGTCAAGGTGGAACTCAACGGCCAGGCTTCTGCCGGCATTGGCATTAGTTTGGCGACCGGCGCAAATGCCTTGGCCACGGCCGAAGATGTGCGAGCGCGTCTTGACGATCTGGCTGAATTCTTCCCGCAGGGCGTCAAGGTCACCGTGCCTTACGACTCGACGCCGTTTGTCGAGGTGTCGATCGAGGGCGTGGTCCATACGCTCGTCGAGGCGGTCATTCTCGTGTTCCTCGTGATGTATCTGTTTCTGGGGAATCTCCGGGCCACCTTCATTCCGACTATCGCGGTGCCGGTTGTGCTGCTGGGCACCTTCGCCGTTTTGGCCGCCTTTGGTTATTCGATTAACACGCTGACGATGTTCGGCATGGTGCTCGCCATCGGTTTGCTGGTGGATGACGCCATCGTTGTCGTGGAGAACGTCGAACGCGTGATGGAGGAGGATGGCCTCTCGCCGCTGGAGGCAACACGCAAGTCAATGGATCAGATCACCGGGGCCTTGATCGGCATTGCGCTGGTGTTGTCTGCCGTGTTTGTGCCCATGGCGTTTTTCGGCGGCGCAACCGGGGCCATCTACCGCCAGTTCTCCATCACGATCGTCTCGGCCATGGCCTTGTCCGTCGTGGTTGCGCTGACCTTGTCGCCGGCGCTATGCGCCACGTTGCTCAAGGCACCGAAGCCAGGCCATCAAACCCGCAAGGGCTTCTTCGGCTGGTTTAACCGCCGTTTCGATCAGGCGGCCGGTGGCTACCAAGGCTGGGTCGGCAAGCTGATCCATCGTGGCGGCCGGATGATGCTGATCTATCTCGTGATCGCCGGCGTAATGGCCTTGCTGTTCGCGCGCATGCCCACCTCGTTCCTGCCGAACGAGGATCAGGGTTCGGTGATCACCATGGTTCAACTCCCGCCGGGGGCGACTCTGCAGCGCACCGAAGCGGTGATGCGGCAGATTCAGGAATACTTCAACTCGCAGGAGGACGTGGAGCACATCTTCACCATCGCAGGGTTCAGCTTCGCCGGTGCCGGACAGAATGCGGGCATGGCCTTTGTTCGGCTGAACGATTGGTCCGAACGGCCCGGCCAGGCCCACAGCGCGCAGGCCATCGCCGCCCAGGCGAACCAGGCCCTGGGCCAGATTCGCGACGCCAGTGTCTTCGTGCTCGTGCCACCTCCTATTCGCGGGTTGGGCACAGCGGCGGGCTTTGACGTACAGCTGCTCGACCTGGGCGGCGTCGGTCACGAAGCCCTGATGGATGCGCGCAACCGGTTCCTCGAGCTGGCTCATCAACGGTCCGAGCTGACGGAAGTGCGCGCGAACGGGCTCGACGACACGCCGCAATTCAAGATCGACATCGACGCTGCCAAGGCAGGAGCGCTGGGCCTGTCGATGGATCAGGTCAATGCGGCGATGTCGGCCTTGCTGGGTGGTCAGTACGTCAACGATTTTGTTGACGGCACCCGCGTCAAACGCGTCTACGTGCAGGCTGATGCCGAGTTCCGGATGCTCCCGGAGGACATCGGCCAGTTTCACGTGCGCAACGCCTCTGACGACATGGTGCCGCTGAGCACGTTTTCGTCGACGCGCTGGATCTTCGGGTCGCCGCGGCTGGAGCGCTACAACGGCAATTCCTCGGTGGAGTTGCTGGGCGCCGGAGCGGCGGGCGTGAGCTCCGGTGAGGCCATGGCGATTGTGGAGGAGCTGATGGCGGGCATGCCGGATGGCATCGGTTACGAATGGACCGGCCTGAGCTATCAGGAGCGGCTGTCAGGGTCGCAGGCGCCGGCCTTGTACGCCTTATCAATGCTGGTCGTATTCCTTTGCCTGGCGGCGCTCTACGAGAGCTGGACGATTCCGTTCGCCGTGATGCTGGTGGTGCCCCTGGGCGTCATCGGCGCGCTGGCGGCCGCCGGGCTGCGCGGGCTGTCGAATGATGTTTATTTCCAGGTGGGCTTGCTGACGACAATCGGGTTGTCGGCCAAGAACGCGATTCTGATTGTCGAGTTCGCGCGTGATCTGTACGACAGCGGCATGAGCTTGCTGGAGGCCACCATGGAGGCCGTCCGCATGCGTTTGCGCCCGATCATCATGACGTCGATGGCCTTCATGCTCGGCGTGCTTCCGCTAGCGCTGGCGTCCGGCGCGGGTTCAGCCAGCCAGAACGCCATCGGCACCGCCGTGTTTGGCGGGATGGCGACGGCGACCCTGCTGGGCATCTTCTTCACGCCAGTCTTTTTCGTGGTGGTGAACCGCCTGTTTGGGCAGTCACCCGTCACCGAGACCAGCCCCGCGTCGGAGGCCCAATGATGAGCAAACAACAGTTCAAGGCGCTCGCGCTGGCGGCCATCGTGCCGGGGCTGCTCGCCGGCTGCGCGAACCTGGCCCCCGAGTACCAGCGACCGGCGGCGACTGCCGCCGAGCAGTGGAGCGACCGGGTCGCCGCAACCGCCGAGCCTGCCGAGCCGCTGGCATGGCGCGATTTCTTTCTGGACCCGCGCTTGCAGGCCGTTATCGAGCTGGCGTTGGATAACAGCCCGAGCGCGCGACTGGCGACGCTGAATGTGCAGCGGGCACGGGCGTTGTATCGCGTTCGAGGCGCCGAGGTTTACCCATCCCTCGATGCGACGGCCTCCGGGTCGGTGCAACGCATTCCGTCATCGTTGTCGCCGGCCGGCAGCGGCGGCAGTGGAGGGGGGCAGGATTACATTTCGCGTCAGTATTCGGTTGGGGTAGGCCTGACGGCCTATGAACTCGACCTGTTTGGCCGGGTGGCCAACCTCAAGGCGCAGGCTCTGGAGGCGTACCTTTCGCAGGAGGCCGCGCGACGCAGCGCCGAGCTGTCGCTGGTGTCGGAAGTCGCCAGTGCCTGGCTGCAACTGGCCGCAGACGAAGCCCTGCTGGCCTTGGCTCGCGACACGCTGGAAAGCCAGACCCAATCCTTCAAGCTGACCGAGCGCAGCTACGAAGCCGGGGTCGCCTCCGCGCTGGCGGTGGCCCAGGCACGGACGATTGTCGAATCCGCCCGGGCGGATGTGGCGGCGTTCACCAGCCAGGTGCAGCAGGACCGCAATGCCCTGCAGCTGCTCGTCGGTGTGCCGATTCCGCAAACCCTGAAACCGACCGCAGATGACATGGCGCCGGTGGATGCGCTGGCCGAGTTGCCTGCCGGCGTGTCATCCGAGGTGTTACTGAACCGTCCGGACGTGGTGGCGGCCGAGCATCAGCTGATTGCGTCGAATGCCAATATCGGCGTTGCCCGTGCGGCGCGCTTTCCAAGCATCTCGCTCACCGGTTTTGCCGGCACGGCCAGCAGTGACCTGTCGACTCTGTTCGACGCCGGCACGGGCACGTGGTCATTCGCACCGCAGATCAGTATTCCGATCTTCAATGCTGGGGCGGCCAAGGCCGGTGTAGCCGTCGCAGAGGCCGATCAACAGATCGCCCTGGCGCAGTACGAGCAGGCCGTGCAGGTGGCCTTCAAGGAAGCAGCCGACGCCTTGGCCTTGCGGCAAACGATTGACGACCAACTCGCCGCCCGCCAGGCGCTCACCGATGCAGCGGCCCGGGCCCAGGAGCTGTCTGATGCCCGTTATCGCAGCGGCATCGACAGTTATCTGAACCTGCTCGACGCGCAGCGCTCGCTGTATGCCGCCCAGCAGCAGCTGATCAATACGCGGCTGTCGCGGCAGTCCAATCTGGTGACGCTGTACAAGGTCATGGGAGGCAGCTGGTCCTGAACGCAAGATGGCAGGTGGGTGGCTGATAAGCTGCGGGCCAAGCGTTTTCAGGGTCCAGCTGTGAGTGCATCGCCTATTTACCGGTGTCCGATCGGTCACCAGACGTACCAGTTCAGGGATCTGAAAGAGGTTATGGCCAAGGCATCGCCCGCGCGGTCGGGTGATGCGCTGGCGGGGCTGGCCGCCGGCTCCATGGCCGAGCGTGTTGCCGCGCAAACCGTGCTGGCCGATGTTTCGCTGGCCGACTTTGTCGCCATGCCGCTGATTCCCTACGAGCAGGACGAAGTCACCCGCCTGATTGTCGACTCCCACGACGCCGCGGCGTTCGCGCCGGTGGCCGGTTTGACGGTCGGGGAATTTCGCGACTGGCTGCTGGCGCGCGGCCCGGACCAGTTGACCGCGATCGCCCGCGGACTCACGCCCGAAATGGTGGCGGCGGTGAGCAAACTCATGCGCAATCAGGATTTGATCCTCGTCGCCAGCCGGATCCGTGTGGTGACGGCGTTTCGCAATACGCTGGGCTTGTCCGGCCGCTTTTCGGTTCGGCTGCAGCCGAACCACCCCACCGATGCCCTGCCGGGCATTGCCGCCAGCACGCTGGATGGCTTGCTGCTGGGCGCTGGTGATGCCTGTATCGGCGTGAATCCGGCCGGCGACAATCCGGCGACGCTGATGGCTATCTGGCAGGCGCTGGACAGCCTGATCGCCCGGTTCGATATCCCGACGCAGTCCTGCGTGCTGGCGCATGTCACACAGCAGCTCGCAGCCATCGAAGCCGGGGCGCCGGTGGACCTGATCTTCCAGTCCATCGCCGGCACCGAACAGGCCAATCGCAGCTTCGGCATAGACCTGGCCTTGCTGCGCGAGGCGCAGGCGGCCGGGCGGTCGCTGGAGCGTGGCACGGTGGGCAGCAACGTTCTTTACTTCGAGACCGGGCAGGGCAGCGCGCTGTCGGCCGGCGCGCATCACGGTGTGGACCAGCAGACCTGTGAAGCGCGGGCTTATGCGGTTGCGCGCGAGTTCGGGCCGCTGCTGGTCAATTCCGTGGTCGGGTTCATCGGCCCGGAATATCTGTATGACGGCAAGCAGATCATCCGCGCAGGTCTGGAAGACCATTTCTGCGGCAAGTTGTTGGGTCTGCCGATGGGGGTGGATGTCTGCTACACCAACCATGCCGAGGCGGACCAGGACGACATGGACACCTTGCTCACGGCCCTGGGTGTGGCTGGGGTCAACTACGTCATGGGCGTGCCGGGTGCCGATGATGTGATGCTTGGCTACCAGAGCACGAGTTTTCACGATGCCCTGTATGTGCGCGAGGCCATGGGCCTGCGGCCGGCGCCCGAGTTCGAGCACTGGTTGCAGCGCATGCAACTCAGCGATGAACACGGGCGGCTGCATGCCGATGGGGGGGCATTGCCAGCCCAGCTGGTCGACCATGTGGCCCGGGGTTTGGCATGAGCAGATTGCCTGACACGAATCTTGCTGCCGCCGACGACCTGCGGCGCCTGCGCGAGCGCACGCCAGCGCGTATCGCGCTGGGCCGCAGCGGCGTGAGCCTGCCCAGTGCGTCGGTCCTCGCATTTAACCAGGCGCATGCACTGGCACGCGATGCCGTCCACGCGGAGCTGGACGTGGCCGCGCTGGCCACTCAATGCAGGGCGCAGGATTTGAATGTGCTGCCAGTTGCCAGCCAGGCGGAGAACCGGGCCGCGTATCTTGCACGGCCCGACTGGGGCCGGCGGCTCGATGCCGGGTCGCGTCAGCGGCTATGCGCCGCCGCGCTGCCAGATACGGATCTGGTCATCGTCGTGTCCGATGGGCTATCCGCGGTCGCCGTGCAGCGTCATGCCCTTGCCGTTGTCTGCGGCTTGCGCGACACATTGACGGACCTGTCCATCGCACCGATTGTCGTTGCCCGGCAGGCACGTGTGGCGTTGGCGGATGAGGCCGGGGAGTGTCTTGCGGCGCGTGTCGCGCTAAGCCTCATTGGCGAGCGGCCGGGCCTGAGCGCCCCCGATAGCCTAGGCGCGTATCTCACCTACGCGCCCGCGGTGGGGCGCACCGATGCGCAGCGGTATTGCGTGTCCAATATCCGGCCGGAAGGCTTGCCCGTGACTGATGCGATTGATCTGCTGACCCGGCTGATCCGCCGCAGCCTGAGCGAACAGCGTAGTGGTGTCGACGTGGCTGCCCGGCTGCCGTGAATGCGACGGCCATTGCCTCCGGCGGCGTTTCGTCCGATCCTCTCGGCCCTGATTGCTCGATCCTGCGGGTCGGCACACTCATTCGATCAAGGACATAACGCACGATGGATGACCTGAGACTGGAATCGGAACCGGAAACGTCTGCGCTGAACCAGGTGTTCAAGCTCGAAGGCAAGCTGCTGTTCGACGCACGGTTCGTATTGGTGTTCGGCGGCATCAACGATAAGACGGCCGCAATCATCTGCCGGCAGTTGCTGGCGATGGATCACGACAAGGTGGCGCCGATCCGGATGCTGATCTCGTCACCGGGCGGCCATGTCGAGTCGGGCGACGCGATTCACGACATGATCAAGTTCATCCGTTCGCCGGTCACGACCATTGGCAGCGGCTGGGTTGCCAGCGCAGGAACGCACATTTTCCTGGCTGCGCCGAAGGAACGCCGGCTCTGCCTGCCCAATACCCGGTTCATGATCCATCAGCCCGGTGGCGGTGCTGGCGGGCCGGCTGCGGATATCGCCATCCAGGCCAAAGAAATCATCAAGACCCGTGAGCGCATTGCGCGGACCGTGTCCGATGCCACCGGCCAGGACTACGACAAGGTCCTGCTCGATATGGAGCGAGATTTCTGGATGAGCCCGAAGGAAGCAACGGCCTACGGGATCGTCGACAAGGTCATCCAGACCATCGGCGAACTGGATTAGTGTTTCATTAATGAAACACTGATCTATTCACACCACCAAGACGGAGCCGGTTTTCGTGCGGCAACTTGGCGGCGGGAATAGATCCGTGTTTCCTTAAGTGCTAGGGGGAGAATCGCGTCATGACCGCAGACGAATCCACGGCGACGACGGCCGATGAACGTCGTCAAGCCCAGGCGGAGCTATCGAACGAGTTGTTCTGCGCCGCGGCCCGGTACGCGATTCTGTCCGAGCTGAAACGGCAAGGCGTCCGCGCCGGAGATATCGTCAACATGCAGGAGCGCTGGCCCAGCTTGGCCGAGCGTGTTCAGATTCGTACGCTGGATTTCGTGGCGGCGACCGGAGCATTGGTCGGCAGCGGCATTCTCGCCGCCCAGAACACCGGGGACAGCTACGAGTTGACGGTGACCGAGCGCGGCCAGGTCGAGCTGGAGTTTCTGCCTGACAACTATGCGACGCCGGATGGCCCCCGCTTGCGTGAGCGCGTAAGCGGGAGCTGAACCCGCGCCGGGACGGTCAAAGCTCGTCGGGTTCGATCGACTGGCGAAGATTGTGGCGAATGCGGCGGAGCAGGACTTCGAGTTGCGCGCGCTCTTCGTCGGTCACGCCGTCCAGCACCACTTCCCGCGTCGCGATCGCAATCGCATCCATCTCTTCAAGTAGGGGAATGCATTCGTTGGTTAGCTGCAGGCGCACGGCGCGCCGGTCCATCGGGTCCGGTTCGCGGATCACCCAGCCGGACTTGACGAGGCGATCGACGAGTTGCGTCACCGACACCGGGTGAACCTCCAGTTTCTCCGCCAGTTTGACCTGGCTAATGCCTGGGTGGTGAGAGATCTGGTAGAGCGCCCGCCACTGCGACTGAGTCAGATCCAGATGCTCGGCGCGTTCACCGAAATCCTTGCGGATCAGGCGAGCGAGCTCGACGATGAGCGAGGTGGGACCAACGGGGACTCGGGATTGCGGCACTAGGCAGTCGGCAGATAGTAAGTTGACCTATCTACTGTCGCTTGGCAGCGGTCATCCGTCAAGCACTATTGTGCAACTCGTCGCAGTGCCGCGGCCGGCCGGAAAACCGCAACATGAGGCCTTCGGACGGTCATGCAATGGGCACGGTGCGGCGGCGGACAGCTCACCGAGTGTCGGTCGGTTTCTCCAGCGCGTAGACCGCGTCCTTGATGCCGTCCAGCCGTGTATCGAGGGCTGCCAGGGCATCGTGCAAACCTCGGTTGTAAAAGCGGCCGCCGATCGTCTCGGCAAAGAACTCGAGCAGAAACTCGGCGTCGAAGCTGCCGATCTCCTGCTCGAGTTCTGCGGCAAAGTAGAGCTTGATCCCTTCGACAATCTCGGCTTTTTCGCCAGCGGAGAATGCGATCTTGCTCATCGTCGGCCCGCCTGTGTGCTTAGCCGCGACCGAGCATCGAGCGGGCGATCACTTCCTTCATGATTTCCGACGTGCAGCCGTAAATTCGCTGAACGCGGGCATCGGCGAACGCCCGGGCGATCGGATACTCGGTCATGTAGCCGTAGCCACCGAAGAGTTGCAGGCAGCCGTCGGCCACCCGGCACTGCATTTCGGTGCTCGCCAGCTTGACCATCGCAGCGGTCGGAACATCGAGCTTGCCATTGGCGTACAGCGCCGCACAGTGATCGACGAAGGCGCGGTTCACTTCCAGGTCGGTCTTCATCCGCGCCAGTTCGAAACGGGTGTTCTGGAAGCTGCCGATGGCCTGGCCAAAGGCCTTGCGGTTTTGCACGTACTCGATGGTCTGTTCGATGCAACCCTGCGCGGCGCCCACGGCGGTTACGCCGAGAGCCAGACGCTCACGCGGCAGCTCGTCCATCAGATGACCAAAGCCGCCACCCACGCGACCGAGCACGGATGAGGCCGGGGTGCGGACGTCGCTGAAATAAAGCTCGGAGGTGTCACCGGCATGCTGGCCGATCTTGTCCAGGTTGCGACCGCGCGAAAAACCGTCGAGCTGGGAGTCAACCAGGAACAGTGTCGTGCCCCGGGCGCCGGCCTTGGGGTCGGTCTTCACCGCCAGAATCACCAGATCGGCATGCTGGCCATTGGTGATGAAGGTCTTTTGGCCGTTGATGACATAGTCGTCGCCATCGGCCACCGCATTGGTCTTGATCGCCTGCAGATCGGAGCCAGCGCCCGGTTCGGTCATGGCGATGGCACCAACGGCTTCGCCGCTGGCCAGCTTCGGTAGCCAATACTGTTTCTGCTCCTCGCTGCCAAGGTGGGACACATAGGGCGCCACGATGTCGGAATGCACGGCCAGATTGGTCGCCAGGCTCATCATGCCCAGGCGGGCGACCTCTTCGAGAACAACACAAGAGAACGGGAAATCCGCACCGATGCCGCCGTATTCCTCGGCAACGTCGACGCACAGCAGACCGGCTTCGCCCATCTTGGTCCACACCTCGCGCGGCATGATGCCGGCGTGTTCCCATTCTTCGTAACTCGGCAGGATCTCATCGGCGAAAAAGCGACTGACATTGTCGCGGAAGAGTTCGAGTTCGTTGTCCATCGTGTCCCCTCTGGTTCGGATGGCGGGGACGGTACCATCATCCCCACCCCCGGGCAGCCCACTGGAAAGTTCAGTTTGACCCTGTATGCCACTCCAGCGTTATATTCACGCCCATGCACCGATTTCTCGTCTATGTCTTGCTGAGTGTCTTGCTCGCGATGCCTGTGTTGCAGGCCGCTGAGGCATGTTGCATGGGCGACGAGGTCTCGTCCGCGTCGCCGCGGTTGGCGATGCATGCAAACGGGTCTGGCGCGAATGCTCCCGTGCCGCCGTGTCACGGAACGGCTGCGGTCGATGCTGACGCTGCGAACGCTGTCACCACGACGTTACCGCACGGCGACTGCGCTCACGGTGCCGCGTGTATGACCGCCGGCGCAGCGCTGGTTCATGCTTTCGTGGAGTTGGCAGCGGCTCACCGGGCCGCATCATTGCGTGGTCACGCTCAACCGGCCACGCTCGACGGCGTTCGAACTGCGTTGATCCGCCCCCCCAGTATCACCTGACGTCCCACCGCGCCCAGGAGGCGCGGGCCATCGGCTGTGCCCACCTGGCGCAGCCTGCGCTGCCCTTGAGCGGCGATTCGTCAGGAGAACACACTTGAATACCCCATGGTTTTATCGGCTGCGGCGCGCACTCGCCAGCGCTGCGCTGGCTGTTGGCGCCCCGCTGTGGGCGAGTGGCTGGACGGCCGAACAACTCGTCGACGAGGCCCTGGCGGCCAACCCAGGCGCCGAGGCCCTGCGCCAATCGGTTGAGGCGGCACGCTGGCAGGTCGAGCCGGCTGGCGCGCTGGACGACCCCATTTTCAGTTATGCGCTGGCGCCGGCGTCCCTGGGCGCCGATGACCTGGACCCCGGGCACATCGTGGGAATCGCGCAGCCGATACCCTGGCCAGGCAAACGGGCGACCCGTCGGGAGGCAGCCCGGGCGTCGGTTGATGTGGCGGACGCCGAGCTGACCCAACTGCAACTGGAGTTGGCTCAGGCCGCGCGGGTAGCACATGCCCGCCTGCGCGTCCTCGAATCTGCGCTGGCCATCAACCTGGCCCAGCAGCGCGTATTGCGCGATCTGCAAGAAACAGCGACCGGCGTCTACCGGACCGGCGACGGCAGCCAGCACGCGGTGCTGCGCGCGGCATCGCGCGTGGCTCAACGCAAGCGTGAGGCGCTGGACTGGGCGGCGCAGCGGGTCGCAGTGCGCGCGCGGATCAATGCGCTGCGCAACCGCCCCGTGACCGGGTCGGTGCCAGCGCCTGCAGCTTGGCAAGCCCTGCCGCCGCTGCCGGTGTGGTCGGTACTGCAGGCCAGCGGGCGTGAGGCAAATCCGGAGTTGACGATGCTGCAAGCCCGCAGCCGTGCGGCCAGGCTGGATCGGGAGCTGGCCGAACTGGCCTACCGCCCGGATCTGCGCTTGACCGCAAACTACCTGGGCACCCTGCCACGGGAGGAGAATCGCGCGCAGATCGGCATTGCGCTGAATCTGCCGTTCGGGCGTGCAAAGCGCGATGCGGCCGCGGCCGGCGCTGACGCCGCAGTCGCCCGCCTGCAAAGCCTGCACGCGGACCGTGCCGCGGGGCTCGCTGCCGACTTGCTGGAACATCGGGCGGCCGACCAGGCGGCACAGACCACGCAGGTGCTGCACAGGGATGAACTCATCCCGTTGGCCAGGCAAACGCTGGATGCCGCTATCGCGGACTACGCCAGCGGACGCGGCGATATCGACGCAGTGATGGACGCCGAGGAAGCACTGTTGTCGGCTCGCTTGGGGCTGGAGCAGGCGCGTGCCCGGCAATTTTCGCAGCGCGCCCAGATCGCCCGGATCACGGGCGGTTCGCTGGATAAACAATTGTTTTCGGAGTCAACTCCATGAGTATCAGACGGTGGACCGGCGGCGCTGTTGCCGTTGTGATGGCGGCAGGCCTGGGATTCGTGCTTGGCCAACAGGGCGGGGGCATGGGAGCCGACATGCCGGCGCCCGCTGCCGGCGACGGCCCCTGTGACGGCGCCGCTGCCGAATACTGGGTCGCGCCCATGGATTCGAGCTTTCGCCGCGATGAACCGGGCAAGTCTCCCATGGGCATGGATCTCGTGCCTTATTGCGGTGGCCGCCGCCAAGCCGGCGCCGATGTGCAGATTGAACCGGCGGTGGAACAAAGCCTCGGCGTGCGCACGGCCGTTGCTCAGCGCGAGGTGCTGGCCCGACCGATCCGTGCCGTTGGTACGGTGGGCTGGGATGAAGACAGCTTGCAGATGGTGCATACCCGCGCCGAGGGCTGGTTGGAGCAGATCGGTGTGGCGACGGCCGGCGAGCGCGTCGAGGCCGGCGAACTGCTGTTTGCCTTGTTTTCGCCCAAGCTGATAGCGGCGGAGCGCGAGTATCTGGCCGCCGGTGGTCACCGGGCGCTGCGGGTCGCCGCCGCGGAACGGCTGATGGCGCTGGGTTACACCGCTGATCAGATTACTGCCCTTGAGCGGCGCGGCCGCGCGCGCGAGCACACCGAGCAACGGGCGCAAAAGCCGCTGGTGGTCGCTTCGCTGGATACACGGCCGGGACAGTTCGTTACCCCCGGCACCATGGTGATGACCCTGGCCGATCTCAGCCGCGTCTGGATCACCGTAGATGTCCCCGAACGTCATGCGGCTGCACTGCGGCAGGGTGCGGCCGCGACTGCAACCGTTGCGGCGTATCCGGCAAGGAGCTGGGAGGGGCAGGTCGATTTGGTCTACCCCCGGCTGAACAGTGCCACCCGAACCCTGCGTGCACGCCTGGTCTTCGACAATGCGGATGGCGCGTTGCAGCCCGACATGTTTGCCACCGTCACCCTCCGGGCGGCGGGGCAAGCTCCAGTTCTCAGCGTGCCTAGCCAGGCCGTGATCCGGACCGGCGAGGGCGCCCGCGTCGTCAAGGTGATCTCGCCCGGCAGCTACAGCATTGTGCCGGTGCAGCCGGGGCAGACCATGGGCGAGCGTACGGTCATTCTCGGTGGTCTGGAAGCCGGGGATCAGGTGGTCTTCAGCGGCCAGTTCCTGATTGATTCCGAGGCCAATCTGGACGCCGAGACCCTGCGCATGCGGGCGAGCACGAGGCCCAGCGGGCACGCACGCGCCGAGGTACAAGCCGTGGACCTGCGGGCCGGAACAGTGACGCTGCGTCATGGCCCCATCCAACCGGAAGGCGATGCCGGGCTATCGATGCCGGGCATGACCATGGATTTTCGGCTTGGAGATGCCGTGTCCGGAGCGGCGCTGGAAGCCGGGAGCCGTGTGCAGGTGCGGGTCGAACAGCGCCAGGCTGGGGATTACGTGGTGACCGCCATTGAGCCGATCGCGACCGGGCAGTCAGGTCACGGCCAGATGGATCACGGCGAGATGGATCATGGCGAGATGGATCATGGCCAGATGGATCATGGCCAGATGGAGTCGGGGGTATCAGAGGATTCGTCCTGGACCCGGGCCCGGATCAAGGCGATCAACCCAGGCAAGCGGGCGGTTGTCCTCGACCACGAGATGATTCACTCCATTGGCATGCCGGGCATGACGATGGGCTTCTCCGTGGCCGAGGGCGTGGATCTCACAGGCTTCGGGCAGGGTGATGCCGTCCGTGTTCGCGTCGATATCCCCGAGGACGGTGTCTACCGCGTCACCGCAGTGGAGCCGGCGCGGTGATCAACGCACTGATCCGCTGGTCGATCGCCAACCGCCCCCTGGTGCTGCTGGTCACAGGGTTCATCGTGGTCGCCGGGGTCATCGCGGCGCGCTCGACACCGGTGGATGCGATCCCGGACCTGTCGGATGTGCAGGTCATCATCCGCACGCCTTATGCCGGTCAGGCGCCCCAGGTGGTGGAGCAGCAGGTGACCTACCCGCTGTCCACCGCCTTGCTGTCGGTGCCCAAGGCGAAGACGGTGCGCGGATTTTCGTTTTTCGGGGATTCGTATGTTTATGTGATTTTCGAGGACGGCACCGACCCCTACTGGGCGCGGTCCCGGGTGCTGGAATCTTTGTCGCAGGTCGCTCCCACACTGCCCGACGCCGCACGACCCCAGTTGGGGCCGGATGCGACCGGTGTTGGCTGGGTGTACGAGTACGTGCTGGTCGATCGCAGCGGCCAGCATGATCTGGCGGCACTGACCAGCCTGCAGAACTGGTTTCTCAAGTACGAGCTGCAAACGGTCGAGGGCGTGGCCGAGGTGGCCACCGTGGGTGGCATGGTGCGCCAGTATCAGGTCGTCGCCGATCCGGATCGTTTGCGTGGACTCGGCATTCCGCTGGCCGATGTGCAGCGCGCAATTGCGCGGTCGAACCAGGAGGCGGGCGGCGCGGTTATCGAGATGGCCGAAGCCGAGTACATGGTCCGTGCCACCGGCTACCTGCGGGGCCTGGATGATCTTCGGGCGGTGCCGATCCGCACGACGGCGGACGGCGTGGTCGTGCGTGTTGGCGACGTGGCCGAGGTGCGCATGGGGCCGCAACTGCGTCGCGGCATCGCCGAGCTGAACGGCGAGGGCGAGGTCGTCGGCGGCATTATCGTGATGCGCTACGGCGGCAACGCTCAGGCCACGATCGACGCGGTCAAGCTCAGGCTTGAGCAGCTGCGCTCCGGACTGCCGGATGGCGTGGACATTGTCACCGTCTACGACCGCTCCCAGCTCATCGGCCGCGCCATCGATACCCTGCAGCGAACCCTGGTCGAGGAACTGGTGATCGTCGCGCTGATCTGCGCGCTGTTCCTGTTCCATCTGCGCTCGGCGCTGGTGGCCGTGGTCAGTCTGCCTATCGGCATTCTGGTCGCCTTGCTGATCATGCGAGGGCAGGGGCTGAACGCGAATATCATGTCGCTGGGTGGCATCGCCATCGCCATCGGCGCCATGGTCGATGGCGCTATTGTCATGATCGAGAACCTGCACCACCACATGGCGGCCAAGGACCGGCGTGGCCATTGGCAGCGCGTCAGCGACGCCGCGCAGGAGGTGGGACCGGCGCTGTTCTTCTCGCTCGCCATCATCACGCTGTCGTTCCTCCCCGTGTTCACCCTGCAGGCGCAGGAAGGGCGAATGTTCGCCCCGCTGGCCTACACCAAGACCTACGCCATGGCGGCCGCGGCCGGTCTCGCGGTCACGCTACTGCCGGTGCTGATGGGCTATTTCATCCGAGGCCGGATTCGTCCTGAGTCGGCGAATCCGATCAACCGGGGGATTGGCGCCTTGTACCGGCCCGTCATTGCGGCGGTGACCCGCCGGCCTTGGCTTGCGTTGTTGGCGAGCCTGGGCGTGGCGGCCACGGCCATCTGGCCGGCCCTCCAGCTGGGCAGCGAGTTCATGCCGCCGCTGGACGAAGGTGACTGGATGTACATGCCGACAACCCGGCCGGGCATTTCCGCAGGCAAGGCGCGTCAGGTGCTGCAGCAGACGGACAAACTGATCAAGACCGTCCCCGAGGTGGACACCGTGTTCGGCAAGATCGGTCGCGCCGAGACCGCGACCGACCCCGCGCCGCTAACGATGATCGAGACGACCATCACCTTCAAGCCGAGCAACGAGTGGCGTGACGGCATGACGCTGGAGACCATTCGTGACGAGATTCGCGAGCGGGTCAGCTTGCCGGGCGTGACCAATGCCTGGGTCATGCCGATCAAGACCCGGATCGACATGCTGGCCACCGGCATCAAGACGCCGGTGGGGATCAAGGTCAACGGCCCCGAACTGGCCACCATCCAACGCATCGGCCGGCAGCTGGAGACCCTGCTCTCCGAGGTGCCGGGGACGACCAGCGTCTATGCGGAGCGGGTCGCCGGCGGCCGCTATCTCACGGTGGACATCGACCGGCTGGCGGCCGGGCGCTACGGGCTCAACATTGCCGATGTACAGGCGGTTGTCCGAACAGCCATCGGCGGGATGACCATCACCCAGACTGTCGAGGGGCTGGAACGCTATCCGGTGAATCTGCGGTATCCGCAGGCCTGGCGTGATACTCCAGAGGCCTTGCGCGATCTGCCGATCGTCACCGACGCCGGATTGCAGATCACCCTGGGTGATGTGGCCGCGATCCGCATTGAGGACGGCGCGCCGATGATCAAGAGTGAGAACGCCCGGCTGTCCGGCTGGGTGTACGTGGACATCGCCGGCCGAGATGTCGGTTCATATGTTGCCGAAGCGCGGCAACGGGTGGACGCGCAGCTTGACCTGCCGGCCGGCTACTCGGTGCATTGGTCGGGTCAGTTCGAGTACATGGAACGCGCCGCCCAGCGGCTGCAGCTGGTGGTGCCGGCGACCCTGGCAGTGATCGCGCTGCTGCTGTTTCTGGCGTTTCGCTCGCTGATACAGGTGGTGATCATTCTGGCGACCATCCCGATGGCGCTATCCGGGGGAGTCTGGCTGCTATACCTGCTGGGATACGATCTGTCCGTTGCTGTCGCGGTGGGCTTCATCGCGCTGGCCGGGGTCGCGGTGGAAATCGGCGTGGTGATGCTGACCTACCTGAACCTGGCGCTGGCATCCCATCGCCGCGACGGCGAGAGTGGAGTCTCGGCGCTGGTGGCCGCGGTGCGTGACGGTGCACAGCGTCGCTTGCGGCCGGTGGTGATGACGGCGACCGCGACGATAGCGGGCCTGATCCCGATCATGCTGGGCAGCGGGACCGGCAGCGAGGTCATGCGCCGTATTGCCGCCCCTATGGTGGGTGGTTTGGTGACCACGCTGGTACTGGCGCTGATCGTGTTGCCGGCCGTCTATGTGCTGGTTTATCGCCGGTCGACGGTGCAGGGATAGGGGACAGCGACGCGCAGGGCCGGATCGACAGGCCCGGATAAAAAAGGCGCCGGACGCATGTAGCGATCCGGCGCCTTGCCTAGGCTATCCGTCTAGTGGCGATTGCCTGACCGGTTGCTGCGGCGCAGAGCAAGACCCCCGAGCAGGATGAGCAGCAGGCCTGGCGCCAACGCGCCGCTGCTCCCGGTGGGCGCGCGGTCACCGACAGGGTCCGAGCCGCCGGTCACGGGCTCTTCCGGTTCTTCGCCGGGCTCTTCCGGTTCCTCGGTTGATCCGGCCAGGACCACGGTGAACGCTCCGGCCAGCGTATCCGACTGGCCATCCACATTGGTGATGGTGACGTCACGCGGGCCCGCTGCGGCGTCTTCGGCGACGCTGATGAGCGCCGTTGCTTCGTTGCCGGACACCACTTCGGCATCGGTTACGGTGACACCTTCGCCGGCGATGGTGATCGTGGCCTGCGCCAGGAATTGCGAGCCGAGAAAGCTCGCGCTGATATCCGCGCTGCCCTGCACGGCGCCCTCGGGATCAACCGATGCGAGAATCGGCGCGGCACCCGGCGTGGGCGTGGTCGGGTTCGACGGAATCCACAGCTCCACCGACTGGGTTTCGACCAGCGGCTGTGGCGTCAGGTCACCGGTTTCCAGGGTTTCGATCACGTCGCCGTTTTCATCGAACAGATCGATCGCAAAGCTGTTGACCTGACCGGTGCGGTTGACGAACCCGCCTTCGGACACGCGAAGAAACCATGGTTGGCGTGCGCTGGGCGGCATGTACACCGATGCCAGGTCACGGTTGGTCAGCGTGATGCTGAAATCGTGCTGAAGATTGCCGGTGGTCGCTTCGCCGGGGACCTCGGTGACCGCATCGGCTTCGCCGGCTGGCCGACCCGAGATGATGGTTTCGGCATGCGCGAACGACACGCCGCTACCGAGCAGGATGAGCAGGTCGTTGTCGATGGCATTATGGGTGATGGAGTACCGCAGCCGGGCCACGGGCAGGGTCTGACCCAGCGTGACCGGGTAGGCCGGTTCCTGGAAGGTGCCGGCGGCCGATACGTGCTCGATCCGGTACCAGTACACATTGCCGAACTCCAGACCGTCCGTATCGGTGAGCGTGTAGGTATTCCGATTGTTCAGTTTCTCGATCGCGGCGCCGCCCGTTCCGGGGATGAGCGTGGCGTTGATCTGAGCGAACGCGCCGGGCGTGCCGCCGACATCGGGGGCGCGGTAGACGTTATAACCCTGCAGATCGATCTCGCGCTGGCTCACCCACAGCACGTCAATGGCGGCCTCGCCGCTGGCGACCGGCTCGGCGTAGATCTGAACCACCTGCACCTGCGAGGCGGCGTCGCCGGCCAGACGCAGTGCTTCCTTCGCCGCCGCATAGGCGTTGACCCGGCCCCAGCCTCCGGAGG
>NZ_CAXRDQ010000030.1:0-6418 GCF_964229365.1 Abyssibacter sp.
ATTTTGGACGCCGCGTTCGATGCCTTTATCAGGCATGGCTTTCGCCGCGTGACGATGGGCGAGATTGCAAGGGCTGCGGGGATGTCGCGGCCTGAGTGGTACCTGGAATTTGCCAATAAGGAAGACATCTTTACCGCGGTCTTGCGACGGTATTCTGATGACTTGCTCAGTGAGATACAGGCAGGGCTGAAGGCGAGGAACACCCCAGCGGACCAGCTAATGTTCGTCTGCGACATCTGGGTAGTGCGGCCGTTCGAGATGGTCCAGCAGGCACCAGACGCCCAGGAATTGACCGATGCAGGTCACGCATTCGCTAGCGGGCTGATCGCGCAGGTGCACCAGCGCCTTGAGCGCATTGTTGCCGAGATCGTCACGAATGCTGGATCGCCATCCGCGTCAGCAATGCCGTCAGCCGCTTCGATCGCTCATGTGATGGTGACGGCTATTCATGGCTTCAAGGACCATGCTCAGGATCTCGCCGATCTCAAGAGATTGTGTGCAGATCTTGTCAGTCTGATTGCGGGTCCGGGTTCACGTTAGACGTTGAACTCGGTGACTCGATAGGCGAGTCCGCACCCCTGGGATCCCACGGGGTCGTGGGCGAGAACGCCTCTTCCAGGAATGCGACCATGGCTCGGACTTTCTGGGGAACCATGCGATGACTGGGATAGACCATCCAGATAGCGGATCGCGTGACCAGCGGCTTATCCGGTAGTACTTCCACCAACGCGCCGGAGCGGAGGCTGTGGGCGGCGTTCCATAGCGACTTGATGCCAATGCCGCCGCCGGCCTCGATGAACTGCCGCATGGCTTCGCCTTCGTTCATTACCACCGGACATTCGATTCCGATGGTCTCGCCGGTCTGGAATTCCCAGGTGCTGCGGTGTTGAAAGCCGATGCAATCGTGTTGGCGGAGGTCATCAATTTGCAGTGGTCTCCCGCGACGCTCTAGGTAGTCCGGTGCCGCGACCAGCACCCGCCGGTCCTTGGCCAGGCGCCGTGCAACAAAATTGCTGTCCTTGAGCGGCGCATTGCGGATGAGCAGATCAAAGGCGCCCCCGACGACATCCAGCACTTCGTCTGACAACCGCAGATCCAGGTCAACCCGCGGAAAGCGGCGGCGAAACTCGGCGAGCAGGGGCACGACATACATGCGCCCGAATGAGCCAGGCATGGTCATGCGCAGTAGGCCATGCGGGTCTTGCAGTCGGCCGACCAGGGCATCGGCGCCGGTATCGAGCGCATCCAGCGCCTCGCGCACATGGGGCAGAAAGTCCTCGCCGTGGGTCGTCAGGGACACCGCGCGGGTTGTGCGGTTGAACAGGCGCGCCCCGAGTTGCTCTTCCAGCTTGTTCAGTCGTGCGCTGGCGCTGGCAGGCGATAGGGAGAGGTCCTGAGCTGCGGTGGAAATGCCGCCGAGTTCGGCAATGCGCAGAAACAACCTGAGTGAGGTGATGTCCATTTATCAAATAAATACGAAAAAACATTCAGTAATTGTGGGAATTCTATTCGAATCAACGAGTCATTAGGCTGCCCACATCCATCCCAGTGAGCACAACCAATGAAAGCGATGATCCTTGATGCCTACGGCCCAGACGCGAAATTCCGCAAGACCGACCTGCCGATGCCGGAGCTGGGCGCAGGGCAGGTTCGGGTTCGCATTGCGGCCACCAGCGTCAATACCGTTGACACCATGATCCGCCAGATGGGAGCCGACCTGCCGTTGTCACCTGCGCCCCCTGCAGTGCTGGGCATGGACTTCGCCGGAACGGTCGATGCCGTGGGCGAAGGCGTGTCGGGTTTTGAAGTCGGCGACGAGGTGTACGGCTGCGCGGGCGGTCTGGCCGACATTCAGGGCGCGCTGGCCGCATTTATGGTCGCGGACGCCCGCTTGATTGCTCATAAGCCCAAGTCACTGAGCATGCGTGAGGCTGCGGCGATTCCGCTGGTCGGGATCACCGCCTATGAGGGCTTGCAGCGGGCTGCCGTGACGGCAGGGCAGCGCGTTCTGGTGCATGGCGGCGCAGGCGGCGTGGGGCATCTGGCAGTGCAGCTCGCCCGCTATTTTGGTGCGGACGTTTACGCCACCGGCCGCGGTGCCGAGTCCCTGGGGGTGATTGCGGGCTATGGCGCGACAGCCATTGATTATCGCGCCGAGTCTGTCGCGGACTATGTGCAGCAGCACACCGACGGCACGGGTTTCGATGTGGTTTTCGACACCGTGGGTGGCGATAACATGGCGAAGTCCTTTGATGCCGCCGCCCTCAATGGCCAAGTGTCGACAACCGTGGCCATGGTCGAACTGGATCTGACGCAGGCCCATTTCAAAGGCTTGTCAGTGCATGTTGTGTTCATGCTGATTCCGATGTTGCATGACCACAAGCGCGAGACGCATGGCGAGATCCTGACAGCGCTGGCCGAGATTGCTGATGCAGGCGGCCTGCAGCCCCTGCTCGACAAGTCCGCGTTCACCCTTGAGCAGGTTGGCGATGCGCATGCACGCCTGGGCAGCGGGCAGGCGATGGGCAAAGTGGTGGTGGACGTCAGTTAGGGGCGCGAGACCTGCCGGCGTAGCACCGACCACCAGGCCGATCAATGCGGATGCCACCAACTGGCGCTGGTGGCCCGCATTGCCCGACGCGGTTGCTGCCCGTCAGGCGGAGAGGTGGATAGCCCTCTCGTTCGGCTTAGCGCCGCCGCCGACCCATCGCCCACATCACCGCGATGATCGGCACCGCCAACCCGATCCAGGCGACGGCATCGGTTGGGTCGCCACCGAATAACGCGGCGATCAGACCGGCCAGGCTGAGCACCGCAATCAACATTGGTGCGCCGAAGATCCGTGCTGCCGCTAAGCGTGGTGCCATCGCCTAGCTCGTCCCGGATGCGCCGAGGAGTTCGGCTTCGGTCGGTCGCAGGCGAGCGGACGCGCGCTTGGCGAGCCACAGGTACAGCCCGCTGCCGAGGACAATAATGGTGAACACGTCCAGCAGGGCCCACGCCAGCTTGAGGCCCAGGCCGCCGTAATCGCCGAAGTGCAGGGGGCCGGAGAGCGATAGCGCCTTCACGTACCAGGGCATTGCGCGTACGGCGGCGAGCTGGCCGTGGCGGGCGTCGATCAGGGCGGGCGTGATCAGGTGTTTGGTGAGTGGCGTCGTGCCGTGCAGAAAGACGGCGTAGTGATGGTCCGTGGAGAAATCCCCGCCGGGGAAGGCGACGAATTGTAGAACACGGTCGGGCAGGGCCTGGCGTGCGGATGCGACCGCGGCATCGAGCGAACTCAGTTGATCGGGCAGCGGTGGTCTTTGGTCCGAAGCAAACGCCGTGGTCAGATCTGCGAGTTGATCGTTCTTCCAGTAGTCCAGGATGGGCGTGGCAAGGGTGTTGACGACGCCCGTGAGGCCAACGACCAGAACCCAGGCAATGGTCACAATGCCGAGCAGGTTGTGGTAATCCAGCCATTTGATGCGGCGAGAGCGCGATACGCGCAGCGTGCCGAATGCCAATTTGCGCATGAAGGGCGCGTAGAGCACCACGCCGGAGACCACCGCTGCCGTGAACAGCAGGCCCATGGCGCCCAGAAACAGCATGCCGGGCAGGCCGAGAAACATGTCGGTATGGAGTTGAAGCAGAAAGTCCATGACGCCGCCGGCATCCGGCGCTGGCGGTACCAGCTCGCCGCTGGTTCGGTCGAATGAGGCGAAGTGCATCTGCCGCCCTGGGGCGTCCGGCGTTGGGCCAGTGGTCACGTTGATCACCGGACGATCGCTGTCGAAGCTCATGAACAGCGGCACCTCGCCGGGCCGGTTGGCCAGGGCGTGATCCAGGACCGCGTCCAGCGACAGCATCGGGCCGTTCGGATTCGCCGGCACCCAGCCGCCGGCATCCAGCGCCGAATCAATTTCGTCGTGGAAGATCAGCGGCAGCCCGGTCAGGCACAGCATGAGCAAGAAGGCTGTGCAGACCAGGCTGCTCCATTTGTGGGTCCAGGACCAGGCCCGGATGGTTGTGCGCTGCATCAGATGGTTGGCGAACCGGCTGGTTTCAGAGTTCCACGGATGCCGACAGGATGAATGTGCGCGGCTCGCCTTGCACCAGGTAATTGGCGCCAGGGAATCCGCCGGTGGTGGCCCAGTAGTTCTCGTCGGTCACGTTGTGAATGCGACCGCGTAAGGTCACCGGCTTTCCGGCGAGCGTGACCGCCTGGCGCAGGCCGAAATCCAGCCGGGTCCAGGCATCGATGCGATTGCTGTTGGCGGCGTCCGTGTACTGCTCGTCGGTATAAACCACCCGGCCGTCCAGTGTCAGGCCAGCCAGTTGCGGCAGATCGTACTCGAGGTTGAAGTTGGCCTTGACCGGCGGCACGCCGATGGGCTCGTTGCCTTCGTTGGCGCCGTCCTGCGTGCGTTCGAGCTGGGCATCGATGTAGGTCGCGCCGCCGAGCAGCCGCAGGCCTGCCAGGGGTTCGCCGAACACGGCGAGCTCCAAGCCGGTGTGGCGACGTTCACCATCGGCCTGGAACACACCGTTTGTGACGATGGCGCTGGGCTGGGCCAGAGTGAACACCGCTGCGGTGGCGCCATACCGGGTGCCGTCAAACTTCGCGCCGAGTTCGATTTGCTGGCCGCGGTAGGGGTCTAGTATCTCGCCCGCATTTTGTACGGGCTGTCCCCCACTGGTGGCCGGCGCGGTCTCGCCCGGCTGCAGGCTTTCGGTGTAGTTGCCGTACAACGACCAGCGCGGGGCCGGGCGGTAAACCACCCCAAAGGCCGGCGTGACGGCGTTATCGTCATAGCGGGCGATCTCGGCGCCGGTGTCGTAGTCAAACGATGCGGTCTCGATGGATTGCCAGCGAGCGCCTACTGTCACCAGCACACGGCCGTCGAGCATTTCAAGCATGTCCGCCAGTGCCACGCTGCTGTTTCGGACCTCCTCGGTCTTCATCGGGTTGTTCAGATCGCCGCCAACGAAGAAATCGGCGGTAGGCGGTGGCACATCCATCGGGCTGTACAGATCGCCGGCGAAGCCAGAGAAGTCCGAGAACGCGTAGGCGTTGTCGGATTCGCTATGGAATGTCGCGGCGGAGACCGTCATCCGGTGCCTGACCACGCCGGTCGCGAATTCGGCGCGCAGGCCGGTGTCCGCCGACAGGACGCTGTCTTCACGCGTATTGTCGAAGCGATAGGCACTGGTGCTGCCATCGGGGTTCGCGTTGGGGTTGGCCAACACGTTGGCTTCTTCGCCGTCGCGGCCGCCGGCCGCAAGCCAGAACGTCATCGCATCGGACAGATCGTACTCGCCGCGAACCGCCGCGAAGAGTTGTCGTTCATCCGTGTAGGTCCAGGGCTGGGCATAGTTGCTGTCGGAATCCGGCGGCTCCGGTGGTGCGCCATTGGGCGTGACCTGCGGCCGGGGGGCGTCGACGCGGTGATCCTGATACCCGAGATCGGCCGACAGGCGCAGGCGCTCGCCGAGGTAGTCGAATCCGCTGGAGAACATGGATAACGCGCGGTCCTGGTCCTCGACGGCCGTTTCGCCATCGCGAACCACTGCGTTCAGACGAACGCCGTAGTCGTTCGCGGCGCCGAATGTGCGTGACAAATCGGCGGCGGCGTAACCGAGGGCCTTGCTCGAGACTCCGCCGGTCAGTCGTGTGAGCGGTTCCGGCGTGGAACGCTTGGGCACGATATTGAACGAGCCGCCAACCCCGCTACCGCCAGGCGCCGCGCCGTTAATGAAGGCATTGGCGCCACGGAACACTTCTACCCGCTGGCCGAATTCCGCGGCCAGAAACTGGCGGGGCAGGATGCCGTAGACACCGTTGAACGTCATATCGTCGGAAAACACCGGGAACCCGCGAACGACATAAAGCTCCTGAAAGTTTCCGAAGCCCTTGGCGACCTGAACGAACGGATCGTTCTGCAACACGTCACCGATACTGGTCGACTGCTGATCCCGCACCAGCTGGGCAGTGAATGCCGTGCTGGAGAAGGGCGAGTTCATGTAGTCGAGATTGCCGAGCAGCCCGGCGCGGGCGCCTCTGGCCACCTGATCGCCGGCGTAGCGATCCGACAGTTCCACCTGCGACGCGTCCCCAACCACCTCATAGTCATCCAACTCTTGAATATCAGCCTCGTTCGCCGACCGCTCGGCTTGCGCGAACAATTGGGCGGGAAGCAACGACAACCCCAGGCAGAGGGTCGCGACGGACACAGACCGATGGCGCACGAATGCACTCCTTTCGACTAGAAACGAAATAACAATGCGAAACATTCGCATGTTCGTTGCGGAGTGGCAACTAAGCGAGGGGGGTGTGGGAATCGATCGGAGCCTGGACAAACGCCGGCCACCGGAACAGCCAAGCACGGGTCGGAATACACCTGCTTGAAATGGCGCGCCCGGCAGGATTCGAACCTGC